>JAOQNJ010000002.1 GCA_025961275.1 Providencia alcalifaciens
ATTATGACAAATCCGATACACGTTACCGTCACGGTTGAAGAAAAAAATCACTGGTTAGGCAAGCTGGCTTTCAGCGCCCTTGTTGCCCTCAAAATTAAAATCGCGGTTAGAATACCTGTGGCGTTCGTGTTGTTGTGATATTCAAGCGCAAAGTGATTTGTTTCGCTTAACCTATGCGACCGAATTGCTCAAAGACTTAGGATGGGATAGCGTGGTGCTCAGTGATGACCGTTGGGAGAAATTGATAGCAACGAAGTCGAAGTCAATGAGCGGCACAACACCGGCCTTTTATGTGATGCAATCCGCTTTAGAACAGGGATTTAGTGACGATGGAAAGCTGATCCAATCCGTCGATTTTTATGTGCTGGGAAATGAAGTGCAATTTATCACCGTGTTGAAACAGCACCATCTTCAAGGTGAATATTGGGCTATGGAGCAATGTTGATCTGCTTTAATCAAACAGGACACTTTAATAATGGAATATAATCCAATTATTGAGGTGTTAAATGAAAAAACGAACAAACAGGTTTTATACTACTGAGTTTAAGCAAGAAGCGGTCGCATTAGTCACCGAACAAGGTTATAGCGTCCCAAAAGCGGCAGCTTCATTAGGGATCACCGATAAATTACTTTATAACTGGAAAGCAAAATTCGATGCTGAACAATCCGGTAGCAGCTTGAATGCCGATGAGAGAGCTGAGCTATTAAGGCTTCGAAAAGAAAATAAAGAACTTAGGATGGAGAAAGAGATCCTAAAAAAAGCCAGCGCCCTCCTGCTAAAGGAAACCAAGTAGCGTTTAAAACGATTAAGCAATTATCTTCACAGTTTCCCGTGCTGAAGCTCTGCAAGTTAATGAAAATAAGTCGTTCTGCCTACTATGCTTGGCTTAAACGCCCAGCAAAATTGATCACCGCAGAACAACTTAGCCTGTACCGCAGAGCCAAAGCTATCTTTGAACAGAGTCGAAATAGCTTAGGTTATAGAACGTTACGTAAACGGTTATGCAAAGAGGGCTTTAGCGTGAGTGCTTATGGCGTTCAAAAGCTAATGGCTCAGCTTGGCCTAGTCGTCACTCAGCGCGTTGCTTACAAAGTCACCACAAAACGCAAACACAGTGATGCCGTAGCCGATAATTTGCTCAATCAAAATTTTAATCCTCACGCACCTAACGAAGTGTGGGCGGGTGATGTGACCTATTTAAAAACAGGGGAAGGCTGGATGTATTTAGCCATCGTGATGGACTTATACTCACGCCGTATTGTGGGTTGGCATATCGATAAACGAATGACGGCAGATTTAGTCAGTAAAGCCTTGATGAAAGCGTATAACTTACGCCAGCCCGAAAAAGGCTTAGTCTTTCATAGTGATAGAGGCTCTCAATATACGAGTAAGCGATATCGCCGCTTGCTAACAAGCTATGGTATTAGGGCAAGCATGCGTGATGTTGGAGCCTGTTGGGATAACGCCGTTGTAGAACGATTTTTTGGCAGTTTAAAACACGATTGGGTACTGAAAATCCCTCAGCCGACTCGGAAACAGATGAAAGAAGATGTTATCGCGTATATGCGTTATTACAACCTAGAAAGGTTTCATACTGCCAACGGTGATCTGTCCCCAATTGAGTATGAACAAAATTCCTTAAGAAAAGTGTCCTGATTTAGTTGCGCAGAACATTCCATGGTAAGACAACTTTCACAGACACAAACATATAGAATACTACTGGTCGATGATTCCGATAGTAATGATGTCTACGATGCCTGTATTTTAAGGCCTCAGCGATTATCCCGAATTAGATCTGTTTCTCACATATTAACACACGGCATGAAGTTGCCCTATTGGAATGAAACTTTGCTCGCATTGTCGCTGGCGTGCTGCGTTAAAAGTCAGGTAGGAGACAGAAGCAATACAAACTTGAGTTTCAATACCTATCTTGGCCTTCAGAATTTTGATAAGGCTCATTGCTACGATGATTGCATATTAATTTCGGAAGATGTGAATTGATCCCTTAAACACTCTGATTTTTTGTTTTATTAACAATCACCCTACTCATTACGCAATCACCAGTACCGCGGTTATGGAATGAAATGTAAATCCAACCCCTTAAATTTTTCGCTTATTACATAATAACGCTTGCCAGTTTCGACTAACATCATGACGGCTTAAGCAATTTGGTTAACATTTTGTGAGTTTAGCTTAACATTGCTTACTGGACGAAAAAGGGGTTCTTTTTATTTTGTCGTCCACGAATAGTCTAATGCATTGAAATATAATAATGATGTCGATGTGTTCAGTGGGCGAAAATTGAAGTTTACTTATACACAGATATTGACCGTTGAAAAACGGACAGAAAATCGATTCTGCGCTATGATGCACATTCTTTAGTAAAGAGTGAGTGAATAATGAAACCTAAGCACACGCCGACAGCCCATGATGCGGCTTTTAAAGGGTTTATGACTCAAATTGACAGTGCAAAAGATTTTTTTGATATTCACTTGCCCGAGCACATTAAATCACTGTGTGATTTCAGTTCATTGGCGCTCACGAATTCCTCGTTTATCGACAAACAGCTACGTTCTCGATTATCCGATGTGCTCTATTCGGTGTAAACAACCAAAGGCGAAGGGTATATCTACCTGCTTGTAGAGCACCAAAGTTCGCCTGATAAATTAATGGCTTGGCGACTGATGCACTATGCCTTCTTAGCCATGAATCAACACCTTCAGCAAGGACACAAAACGTTGCCGTTGGTTGTTCCTGTTCTGTTTTACCATGGGGGACGTTCGCCCTACCCCTATTCCCAATTGTGGACCGATTGTTTCCCGTTACCGGATATAGCTAACGAGTTGTATACCCAACCGTTCCCGTTGGTTGATGTGACGGTGATTGACGATAATGAATTGGTGGATCATCGCAAAGTGGCCGTGATGGAGCTGGCGATGAAGCACAAATATTTGCGGGATGAGTTTGACCGCGTTATTCCCTTATTGGCACAAGCGCTCAATCAACAGTATAATAGTGATAACGACATCGTCACTATCCTCAATTACCTGTTCATTGCACTGGACTCCCCCAACTTTGAACATATTGTTCAGCAATTGAGTGAACAGGCAGATAAACACCAGGAGGTTATCGTGAATATTGCACAACGCTTACAAGATAAAGGCGAAAAAATCGGCTGGGAAAAAGGTCGTGAAGAAGGCCGCGAAGAAGAACGACTGCTTGCTCATCAGCGTCAATTAGATATGGCGCGTAATTTGCTCAAAAATGGGGTTAGCCTTGACCTTATTGTTGAAAGTACCGGTTTAAGCCGTGAAGAACTCGTTTCTCTGCAATAATTGGCCTCTATTTCCCTTTCATTTTAACGCTTAATACCCACGTCGCTAGCTCAATGAGCTTAGCGATGTGTTGCGCTTTTTCATAACGGGGTGTTTTGACTTAAAGAACGGTTTGTCTGATTTTGCTAATTTTCATATTCAAAAACAGTATGTTACATGGTTAATTATCTTTCATTGATTTTATTTCTCGTTTCTTAATTACATGAATATAAAATAATTATTAGTTTTTGTGTTTTCATGAAATTAATAGATATTTCAGATAAAAATAGCCTGTGTTGAGCTGATATTTTATATGGTGTTAACTTTTAACCAGAAATTCCAAGTAAAACATAACATTTTGAGTATGTTTTATAGACTATATTGCTTAGACAAGGTGACAATCATTTAACGGTCGTTAATAGCTATACAATAATCCCCTTTAAACTATGAATTTCGAAAAAAATAAAAATTATTAAAATTCAATTGGATGAGTAA
This sequence comes from Providencia alcalifaciens, assembly GCA_025961275.1. GTDB lineage: Bacteria > Pseudomonadota > Gammaproteobacteria > Enterobacterales > Enterobacteriaceae > Providencia. The sequence goes on from JAOQNJ010000002.1 coordinate 3,811, forward strand.
GATATATATCGCAATAAAGAAATTAATATTTCGTCTTAAGCATTGAATTATAAAAGATTAAAAGAAGTCACCGGACAAACCGTTCTTTAAGTCAAAATACCCCATCATGGCGAACCTGAAATCGTGACGATAGACAAAAGTAGCGCTAACAAAGCGGCGTTAGATACGCTCAATATGGGGAAGCGCCCAGAAAACGCAATTGGGATCAGACAAAATAAATACCTCAATAACGTGATTGAGCAAGACCATCGGAATATCAAACGGCGGATACACTCTATGCTCGGGTTTAAATCCTTTCGTCGAGCCCAAACGTTATTAGCCGGTATTGAGCTCGTATCGATGTTACGCAAAGGGCAGTATCAACTCGACAATAATGAAACAGTAACGCCAGCAGAAATGTTTTACCGGCTCGTTGCCTAAATAATCAGCAACACACTTTCATTCAAATGTTCATTATTAATGCGACAGAACCTTTTCATAGTGGTCTTAATATTTTTTAAATAAAAAAATACCAATTAATTAGATACCAAAATTAAAGGTCAGAATAACTTGCCCTACATAATCAACTTGACCCGATAAATCAACATCGTTTTTTTCCAAATCTGATTTTGATAATAAATACATTCCAGCTGCCCCTCGCACCCCTAAATATCTATAATTATGAATCGTCGCTGCAAATGACTTTCCGGATTTTAATGCCAACTCAGAGGGAGCTACTTCTCTTTGAGACTCGGATGTCCATGCATTGGTTGCGTTACGAACTAAGACTTCTGAGCCAGAATATGACGATGGATTATATTGACCGTCATTAGCACGAGAAAGATAAGCAATATCACCATCGACAAAAACCTTTGACCACCCAAAGCTTATTATTCCAACTTGTTTAGATTTATCTGAGTTATCTGTTAGAACAAAAGCGCTTGCTCTATTTTGGCTAGCACCTGATACAATAAAATTCGATAAATCCGCTGCATACACATCTGTCGCTTTAAAGGTTAAAAAGGTTGCCGCATCACAAGTGACAGTCAAATTATTCGATAAGCTTTGTAGCCCATTGTATGGTGAGTCTTGTGGAATAACAGACGGTGAAATATTATCAAAGTTATAGAATAACTCAGTCTCACTACTACCATTTACAGTACAAGTAGGTGGCTTAATGTCGCCCATGACTTTTAAATTCGCAACAGGTGCAGATAATGCCGTCACTGAAAATAGGGACGTGAACGAGGCCACAGTCAGGATGGAGATTAATGTTTTATTCATGAATATATTCCTAGCTTAAATAAAGGGTAATTTACATTACCCTCAAAAATAAGTAATAATTACCTATAGTCCAAAAGAAAATGCTAATACAGTATGACCATCCAATGTTGCATCACCTGCTGTATTTTTCATATCACCATTGATGGTTGGTGTAACCGCAAAGTTAGCGGCAAAAATTTGTCCCGCAGCTAAAGCTGATGCACTGGTCGCCCATCCCATTTTTTTTGTTTTATCAACAACACCCGTTGTAGCGTAGGTCGTGCCATTTAAAACACCGACATCTTTAGCAGCATCGTCAGTCGTGGCTTTCACGGTTGCGTCTTGCATTGTGATAGTATAAGCGCCCACTTTCTTACTGTCTGCACCTTCGCCGTAAGTTCCCAAACCAAAGTTTGTGTTTGATTCGGTTAGTGCTGTTCCATCACGGTTATCCGTCGCATCAAAGGTGAGGTATGTGGCTGCGTCACACACAACTTCAATCGGTTGTGCTTTGGCATCTAAGACTAAATTGCCGGATGCTGGAAAAATACCAGGAGTAATATCAAATTGATAATTTACATCGACTTCATCTTGCCCATTGATGGTACAAGTAGGTGGTGTAATAGACCCCGTTACTTTCAAATTTGCGATTGGTGCTGAAAGTGCAGCAGTTGATAAACTGGTGAATGCTAATACCAATAATGATTTCTTAAACATAAAAATACCCTAAATATAATTTTTAAAATGATAAAACATGGTGACTAATGTTTCTTATTTAAGAGAAGAAACAGCGAATCAAGACAGTCATCTTTTGACTTATCAACGCCTGAATTATCGAGGAATTAGGTCTACCGTAAATAATCAAGATATTAAAAAACATATTAATCGTTAATTTATTCTCGCCTTAATTATAACGAGACATTTACTGCTGAGAAAAATTAAGTTGATTAATATTTACCTTTCATATTTTGACAAATACTTCTTCCTGAGCGAAGTAAAAAGTTTTCTAAATTTGATGTAATTAAATCAAATTAATACTTAAGCATGCCGTGATATCATTGACAATGAAATTAATTCGCAGGCTAAACGCCGCGATATGATATATATTACCCTTTTAATGGGTTAAATAAAAGGTAAGGGAATTATTAAATAATTTATATTTCCCATTACTTACATTATTTACAAATTTAGCAATAAAAATAATCCATATATAACAGTAAAGTACATTAATCCAAGATTAAATTCAGATGCTGACAATCACAAAAAGACAAAAAATAGATATTTAAACCTAAAAAACAAGCAAAAACGATAGATTAGGCTAAAATTCATACTTATTAATATATTACAGGTAAAGCTCATGCAATTACCCGAAAATAGAGTTTTTTTATCGCGCCGTATTTATAAAATAAAATAATTTTTAATTTAATCAATTAGTCATGCGCACTCTAAATTGGAGTAATGGTTCGTTGCTTATACTAACATCAAAAGATTCTGTCGCATTAAGGCTGTAATGGTCAATAAATTCTGTAGAAGATCTAAGCGGTATTTTTTAGTTCATTGTATTTTTGATGTGGCGTTAAATAACCAATCGTTGAATGGCGTCGATAATAATTGTAAAACTGAATGTAATTTTCAACCTCACAGATATGATCTGCTTTAATAAAACAGGACACTTTAATAATGGAATATAATCCAATTATTGAGGTGTCCTGTTTTATTAAAGCAGATCACTTTACATCAGCCTTAAAAGCACTAGAACGAATAGGAGTTAGCATCAAATCCCCAAATCATCGAAAAGTGCATTGGTTGAAGAAAATGCTTTTCCGTTCCCTTTTTCTAATTCTTCAATTGCTTCTTTTGTCGCAGCATTTGGTGTTTTGATATCAAATGGTAGCTTTCCTTCATCGGCAACACGGATCATGACCATACGAATAAGGTCTGATGTATTTAGCCCCATCTTTGCAAGCGCAGATACAGCTCGTTCTTTGACATCTTGAGAAATTCTAGCTTTAACTGTTGTATCAGAAATCATATTATTTTCCTCATGTGTAACAAGACTATTATTGCGTCCCCGTTGAGACCACAAATCAAGTGCTTTGTAATCTATCTTTTCAAGGTGGGTTTTGCGCCCATTTTATCGAAAAGTCCAAAGTTTGACTGTAGCCAAGGGATATAATGTGCACTGTGGGTGAGAAAATTAAATTCACGTTATATTCATTGAATATCCAATTAGGAACTCAGATCTTTAAGAATTTTATATACTGTAGAACGCGCTATTTCTGTAGCGCCTGTGCCACTTTGATGAAGTGATTGGACTCTACTTCTGTCTATATTACGCTTACGACCGAATCTTACCCCTTTTTGTTTTGCTTCTTGTCTGCCTTCATTGGTTCGCTCCAAAATTCTCCGGCGCTCGGCTTGAGCTACCGCTGATAGAATAGTAACGACCATTTTGCCTATTTCCCCTTCAGTACTAATTCCATCATTAATAAACGGGGTCTGATGCTCAGTGGTACGAAAACTCACGTTAAGGGGGTTACGTCGGAATCCCTACTTTGATAGACTACCTAAAATTGAAAATGCGATTTCAGTTTAAAATACCCACCCTTTGATAGAACCTCGAGAGAGCTAGAAAAATTTATTTTTTTAGTCGGTTCGAGGTTAGTTTGTTTATGTTAAATGTATTATAACAACTAGACTTGATTAGCATAAAGGTAAGGATAAACTTCATCAAAATTAGTGATCAACCGGTGGGTTAAAATCACAGAAATCAGCTGTGACCAGGGGAATGGAAAGTCTTATTTTTTAGATGGTTATGAGTCTTGATTTAGAACAAATTTTTTGATTGAGATATAGTTTGTATTTGTTAGCTAATTTCGTCCTTTATTGAGTATGTTGAATATATTGGTTCAAATCGACCCACTTTTTCTCATGAAAAATTTGGATATCATTAAATGCCAGACCAGCCATAGAGAAACGTTCATTTTTTTCATTGAGAGATTCTTTACACCAAAATAAATAAGCGTCACCAATTGCGAAACCATCATCCCAAGTTTCATGAAAGCCTGCTTGCATAATAGAAGATTTGAGACAACGAAAGAGTAAGGATTTTGTTCTTAGATAATTAACGTATTCATTCGCAAGAGAAAAATTTGTAAAAAAGCAAATACGATAAATCCCCTCATTTGAAGGGATACTATTTGTTTTTTCAATTAATATTTTATGTGGAAACATATCAGGAAACCACCGTTTGGCTCTAAAGGTATAGTCATTAATTGCTTTAAAGTTAATTTCTTTATCAATACGATAGATATATTTTTCCATATAGACTCATTCTTTATTTAATCTGAATTAGTTATCAATTTAACTAAATAATTTTTAGAGACTGTTCTAATTTTTGTATTTTACGCTCATTTAACATGACATACCTGAAAGATACATCATAAGAAGAAAATCGATGTTTTAGAATATGACGATAAATTAATCTAAATACACCAGAACCCCAAAATGAGCCAAGTTGGTTAACAATTGCAATGTTACGCTTTATTGTTCTGATTTCTCTGAAATTATTCATGCACCCTCTCACTTAAGATATGCTACCTTTGATTTTTTTCTGAATCGTGATATTCACAAATTAAGACCCCTTTACCATCATAAAGAGCCATTAAACTTTGTCTTAGTATGTTTTTAGGCAATTCGCTTATATCTACAATAGCATCATCTGGGAATTTATTAAGTGCATCTTTAAGCTCTCTAACTGTTTTGAATTCATATTCAAGCATTTTAGTTACCTTCTGTTCGTTGTTTACTATCCGTTTATACCTTTAGCACCTTTTTAAGGCGATAAAATTGTGCGTGTTGAATGCCTGATAATTGCATAATTTCAGCATCTGTTAATGATAATTTACCTGATAATTTTTCAGTGATTAGTTTTTGAGCTTTAAGCGCGTTATCTGATACTGGACGACCTTTGTACCTTCCCTTTTGTTTAGCTATGGTTATCCCTTCTTTCTGGCGTTGGCGTATGAATGAACGTTCAAGTTCTGCGACTGCGGCTAACAACGTGATCATGAATTTACTGGTTGGGTTGTTATCAAACCCCATCTGATTATCAATAAATTCAACCTTTACGCCCTGCCCTGTTATTTCAGATAAAAGGGTTAATAAGTCTTGAGTATTTCTGGCTAACCTATCCACTGACTTTACTCTGACCGTGTCACCCTCACGTAATTGTTGTTTCATGGTGTTGAGTTCTGGACGGTCAGCGGATTTACCTGACACTCTATCAATGAAAATCTTATCACATCCGACAAGCGCGTTTGTTTGGCGTTCTACGTTCTGTTCTTTTGTACTTACTCGGATATAACCAAAAATCATTTTTACGCTCATATCTCTTTAGGGTTAGCTTAATGATAGAGTATCATATTAATGTGTTATGTGAATTAAATGATATGTAAAATGATTAAATTACGCACCTATCTTTTAGCTATACTTAAATGAGAGGTTGAGGTGTAGAAAATTCACAATATGAGATCTTAATCATTCCTTACTTTTTCATTTTAGTCTTGAAAACTGATATCACGATTGATTTAGGGTTCAACGCTGGAATCCTAACTTGAGTTATTCCGACTAAGTGCTATCAAGTCTACCCTTCCCTTTCTCTGATCCCAGTTTAAAAATATAAGATTATAAATATTTGCCTCTACTTACAATATACGGATGTCTAGATAATTTATTGATGATAGATAGCTGCAATATATTAGATTGCAGCTATCTATCTGATAGGTGTCTGATATCTATCAGATAGAATTTTTAGTTTAATTAGTTGCAAGATAGCTGCAATCTATTTAAGATGAATATTAAACATACAGGGGGTTTTATGGCGTGGATAGTAGCTTTTATATCTCAAAAAGGGGGCGTTGGGAAAAGCACCCAGGCTCGTGCTTTATCGCGTGAAGCAACTAATGGGGGACTAAAAACAAAGTTAGCAGATTTAGATACTGAACAAGCTACTTCAGCTGATTGGCATAGAAGAAGGCTATCAGCAGGATTAGCACCTGCGGCATCAGTTGAAGTCTTTTCAACTGCCGCACAAGCACTATCAACAGCTGAATCATATGATTTATTAATTATAGATGGCCCTGCCAGAGCTAGCAAAGGTACTTCTGAAATTGCTAAAGTTGCAGATTTAATTGTGCAACCAACAGGTGCATCATTAGATGACCTTATTCCAGCGGTTAAAGTATTCAATGGATTAGTTAAAGAAGGGATACCCCGTTCAAAATTAATATTTTCATTAAGTCGGATCGGTACAGAAGCTGAAGAGAATGATGCTCGGGAGTATATTAAAGATGCTGGATATGATGCACTTGCTGGTTGTTTATTAGAAAAGCCCGCTTATAGACAAGCGCAAAATGCGGGGCTAACAATATCTGAGACGAGATATAAAGGTCTCAATACCCGTGCAGATGAATTAATCCAATCCTTGATTAATAAAATAGGAGAATGACATGGTCGATGTCTCTAAACTAAAAAAAGGAAAATCTAGACTTGGAGTTCCACCTTCTTCTGATGAAACGGCAACTAGTCTAGCATCTCCAGAAACCGCACCGTTACCTAGTGATTTACAAACTGTAATTGGCAAACAAACACCGATTGAAAAAAATTACATAAGAAGAGATGGGCGTTCATCAAGAAAAACAAATAGAACCCTCGCCTTCGCTACTCGTGTAACAATTGAATTTGATAATGAAATTCGTGATATTGCAGAGCGAGAAGGACTAATGCTTGTAGAAGTTTTAGAGGAATGCTTAAAAGCTTATAAAGAAAAAAAAGGTTACTAGTCAATATAGCAGCTATCTAGCTGCTATATTGTTAACTGCATAATCTTGCTGATAGATAGCTGCAAGCTATAAGATAGATATCCGAAAGATTGCAGCTAGATTTTATGATTGTTATGATATAAGATACTCAAAATGAGTTTTGAAATAGTCAACTTACATTGAATTCTTATTTTAAGTATTCATGACACGATAAAATTAACAATAAAATACTCAAGATGAGTATCAAAGAGGTATTTATGAAACTGTATTGTGATGATGGTTCTACTAATGTGAAGCTCGCGTGGTTTGATGAAAAGAAACTGCAAACTAAGCTTTCGACTAATTCATTCCGAAATGGCTGGAAAATCGAAGGGTTAGGGGGGAAAGGCACCTATAATTATGAATTAGAGGGACAAAAATTCACTTACGATGAAGTCAGTGAGCAAGCGATTAGAACGACTCACATTGAGTATCAATACACCGATGCAAATGTGCTAGCTGTCAATGATCTTCAAAAAATCCACCATAATGATCATTAAAAAATACTCCACCTAACATCTAAAAAATAATCTCAATCTCGGTGTTTAAAACGATAAGACTCATTCCCTGTTTCAAGAATATGGCAATGGTGAACTAATCGATCTAATAATGCGTTTGTCATCTTTGTATCCGTGAATAATTTTGCCCATTCTGAAAATTCAAGGTTAGTTGTAATGATTAAACTCGTTTGTTCATGTAACTGACTGATAAAATGAAATAATAATGTCCCTCCTCGCTGACTAAAGGGTAAATAACCTAATTCATCGAGAATGACGACATCCTGTTTTTGCATTTGCGGCGTTAACTTATAATTTTTGCTATCACTGTCTAACTCCAATTGATTCACTAATTCAAGCACATTCCAAAATCGAACTTTATACCCTTGCGTGGCGGCATGAAGTCCTAATGCTGTCGCCAGATGCGTTTTTCCTGTCCCTGGTCCACCGACAAACAGGATATTCTTTTTTTGTTTGGCATAATCACCAATGATTAATAAATCAAGATGCGCTTGGTCAAGCGTACTATGGGTAAAATTAAAATCACTAAAATGGCGTTGTTGGGGAAAGCGCCCTCGCTTTACCCTAGCTTCCGTCTGATTGATTTGGCGTTGGGTCATTTCGGCATTGAGCAGTTTTTCTAAAATATCCAACGTGGGTCTTTTTCGCCTGACGCCATCAATCACCACGTCATCAAAAGCCTCGGCCATCGTGCTGAGTTTGAGTGTTTTTAATGCATCGATATAATCTTGTCTTTCCATGGTTATTTCCTTACCAATAATTGGTCAAAGTGATTTAACGTTGCCACCGGTGGGCACGTTAACGGAATATGTTGAGATTCAAGTTCGGGGATCGTCGGTTCAGTTAGCCGAAGAATAATATTCAACACCGCTTCTACTGTGGGAACGCCTTGTTCTAAGGCTATCTCAGCCGCAGTAATACCGATGTCCTCACCAAAATCAGCAATTAAACTTAATAGCTTGACCATCGCTTTATCGCCTTTGGACTGTGACATGAGGTGTTTTTGTAGCGTTTTGATGCATTCCGGTAAGGGCCAATGAATAAAGGGTTCACCGTGACGTAATGCCCCAGGCTTTTTCGCCAAGGCCGATAAATAATGGTAAGGATTGTAGGTAGTTTGATTTTTTAAAAAGCTCCGAGGATGCTGAGTCACTTCCTCATACTCATAAAAAATACGTAACGTATCCACTGTGATTTGAGCTGTAACGGCTTTCCCGACAAGATGGCAAGGCACGCTATACCGATGGGTATCAAATAAAATAAGTGAACAGGTATTCACAAGTAAACGCTCTGTTCGATAGCCTGAATAAGGGATGTAAGGCGAAAAGAGGCGCTGTTCCTTGATTAACGTCTCGTTGACTGTTTGATGTTTATCGTCTTTCCAAGGTTGTTTCAACCGCTTTTGACATTTTGAGTGCAAATAGGCATTCAGTTCATCTAAGGAATCAAAGGCAAGAATGGGGATAAAAAAGCGTTTTCGTAAAGTTTGGACTTGACGCTCAACTTGGCCTTTTTCCCAACCGGCAGCTGGCGTACAAGCAACAGGCTCGATTAAAAAATGGTTCATCATGGCGAGAAAAGCATCATTAAAAACGCGCTCTTTCCCTTGGCCAATTTTTTTCACAATCGTTTTGGGATTATCGTAGATCCCCCGTTGGGGTATTCCACCAAAAAATTGAAAGGCATGATTATGGGCATCAATCAGCATTTCAACCGTTTGCCGTGGATAAGCTCTAACAAAATAAGCTTGGGAATGGCAAAGTCTAAAATGCGCCACATTGAGCTTAATGACTTCGCCTTGAATACAGACTTTTTCATGGCTCCAATCAAATTGATAGGATTCCCCACAAGGAAAGGACTGAGGAATAAAAACAGTTTTAATTAACTGATATTCCTGATGAAACTTTTTGATAAAACGCGATACACAAGGGTATTGACCTTCAAAACCCAGACTGCATAACCATTCAAAATGCCGGACAGCGGAAAGGCGCTGATGTTTAGGCAGCAGCATTTGCGCTTCTAAACGTTCAATGAGACGTGTTTTGAAAGGGCCTAACTTAGGTGAAAGATAATTTTCACGTTGATAACGAGGGAGCTCGGTTGAATTTAAATATTTACGAACCGTGCGTCTATCAAGTTGTAATTTCTTAGCAATCTCTCGCTGAGAGAGCCGATCTTTATGAAAAAGACGTCGGACTTTGGCGATGGTTTCCATACAAAGCATTCCAAATTATCCCTTGCAAAAACAGGGAGTGTAGCAGAGCTATCAGGTGGATCATTTTTACACGATCTTTCCTGCCTAATTTGGTGGAGTTTTGCATGATCATTAACAGTGCAAACCAATACAGATAAGGATTTGGTTAATCAAGGTATTCATCAAGTATTAGCCGAGCAAGGGCGACTTCAGGGCGGTGTAGAGGTGCCTATCCTGGTACGCGAGAAAACCCGTACTGAAGAACTGCTATCAACGCAAGGCATGGCCAAGCATGACGGTAAGATTGCCCTCATCCAAGAACAGTATTATCGCATTCAAGCGACCCGAGAAGGCGTTAACGATGGCGTGGTTAATCTGATTGATGAAAATGGCAAAGCGCATCTACTGTCGGCGTTTGAAAGTAGCTTACGCAATGTCGATATTTATCGCCAAGAAAGCCGTCAAATTTCGGTGGGTGAGCAAATCAACTTTACGCGTACCGATAAAGAGCGCGGACGCGTCACCAACAGTGAATGGCGCGTCAGTGGTCTGAGTGAAAATGGCCAGATTGAAATCTCCAACGGGAAAACGACACGGGAACTCAATCCTGCACGTGAGCTGACCGACCAACACCTTGATTACGGTTATGCCGGCACGGCGCATAAAGCGCAAGGGGCGAGTAGCCAGTTTGTCATTTTATTGGGCGGTGTGACGGAGGGGCGTAAAATGTTGGCATCCCTGCGCGATGCGTATGTGGGGTTATCGCGTACCAAAGAACATGTGCAAACCTACAGTGATGATTTAGAAAAATGGTCCGGCCGTATTCAAAACCCGCAAGTGCGTAAAACGGCGCATGACGTGTTGCTTGCCGACCAAGACCGCGCAGCAAAAACAGGCAATGCCTTGTATGAACGGGCACAACCGCTCAATGAAACCGCCATTGGTCGTGCGCTCAGTCGTCAAATGGGCCTCGGCGAGCATCATGAGGCTAAGTTTGTGTACGCCTCGGCAAAATACCCCGAACCGCATGTGGCATGGCCAGCTTACGACCCACACGGTAAATCCCAAGGCGTGATGTTACAGGTGATTGACGTTAATCAGGATAACCAATTGCAGGGACTCAGGCCGAAAGGTCGCTTACTGGGCAGTGAGCAAGCGGCATTTTTAGTGGTGCAAGCGAGTCAAAATGGTCAAACGGCGATTGTGTCCTCGCTCGATGAAGCGCTTAAAATCGTGGCTGAAACCCCCGAGAAGGGCGTGGTGGTACAGCTCAATGCCGATGAACGACTGCATACCGCGATGATTGAAAAAATCACGCAAGGGGAAGTGGATAAGGCCTACACTCATCCCGGTACGGGGCAGGATGATAAAATAGCCAATGACCCGATGTCACTCAAAACGCCCGAAGAGCAGGCCGCTGAGAAAGCGCTTAAATCCGTGGAAGCCGAATTACGCCAGCAAGCTGAAGGCGATAATCCGCCAATGCCTGAGCAAAAAGAAACCGCGCTTAATCAGGTGATTGAACAGGAACGGGCGGCGTTACTCAATGGTGAGCAGAGCCTAGAACACGCTAAAACCCACGTGATGGAAAAAGCCACACAACTGGAAAGGCAACATCAGCAACGCGATACCCTGCGCCAACAGGAACGCGAAATCGTGATAGAAAAAGACCGCGATCGCGAAATGGGCGATTAGTCGGGCTTTAAAACCGTTTTAACTTCAATTATCGGCGAATCCCGCCAATCTATTTGTTACTCTTTCCCCACTAAATGTATTCGTATTATCACAAATTTTGTGATTTTAACGCGTCTTTATCGTGTAGACGTTGCTTGAATGGGCAGAGAGTGCTAAATTGACCGACAATTGATGTGAATTTTGTGGTCGCCACGCCGAAAGGTGGCAGAAAATGGGAGTAGGTCGGAAGTTTAGGACTGAACCCAAAAGGAAAACCCCTGAAATCTTCTATGAAACTTGGCGGAATCAGAAAGATTATCAGGGGCTCAACCAGCAAATCCGTTAGGGCATTGTTGACTTCCTAACGGGGAGTATAGAATTATGCAGAAAAAAATTCAACTCCTTCCGTGCAACATAAGCGCGGAGCGGCATGAATGAATCAGCCAGCCTACAGCCAAATCCTTGTTCTCTTGGCAAAATCCACCGTCATTATGCGCCAAAATTTATTGGGGCATTACCGCAATTGGTGCCCGTGCGTCGCTTTGCGGCGGCATTAAAACGCCACGATTGGAACCGGAATCCCAATATCTACCAGTTACGCTGTGACCGAAAACAGCGAATTTCTGTGCGTTCTGAACGTCGTGAAACGTTTGATGCCTTAGCATTAGCCATGATTGCCTACGCCGATTATAACCCCGAAAGTGACACCTTATTTGAAGTTATGTGCTCGGTGGAAAAACTGGCGCAGCTGTGTGGGCAATTACACCGCTATGACAGTGGGCGTAAAAGTTACGACCCGATTTTGCATGCGCTGCATGATTGGGAGCAAGCCCAACTGATTATCATTGACCGTGATTTCGATGTCGACGCCAAGCAATACAAAGCCATGCGCATTTGGATACGCCCTGAGTTTTTCCACGGACTCGGCTTTTCGAAAACCGAATTGCGTGAAGTGGTGACGCGCTTTCGCCGTTGGATGGAGAGCAAAGGGCTGCGAGATAGTTATCAAAAACGCTACGCCCAACATGTGTTGCGTTTAGCACGGTCGAATGTGGCGTCATTGGACAATAAGCACGCCCTCAAAAACCTCCTGAAGAAACTCAAAACACTGGTCATCGGTGAAGATGCGACGTTAAAGCAAGAGAAAGCCCACCTTGAAGCGGCGCTCAAACACAAGCAAGCCTTAGCGAAATCGACGCAAGCCCCAGAAAGTGAAGCCCATGCGGCATGGCGACAGTATAACGCGTGGAAGGGCAATCAGCCGTTTGCGACGGTGCATGCGTTTGAGCAGGATATGAAAGCGCGTTATCCGAATGTTCACGGACAAGCCTGTTACCTTTACTACGTAAAACATTTGCCCGACCAATAACCTTTAATTGGAATTTTTTACCGCCTTGACTGGCGGTGTTTGTGTTGGTTTTTTTCGGGATTTGGTGCTTTTGTTGGTATTTACACCGCTATTTTTTAGCGGGATGCACAGGGATTGACATTACTGATGACGCTTTTGTTGATTTATACTTCACTTAATTTCGAATGCTTTTTAAATCATCATTTAATTTCGAATGAGATAACCTCGTGATAGTTAACTTCGTCCCTAGCTTCTGAACTAAAACGACCTTTTACTAAAAGGAGATGCGGCGCTGTTTTCTTCACGCCGCGCACTTAAAGATAAAACCAACAACAATAATGCCTTCGCTTACAAGCCACTTCGTGGCTGCCGCTCAGAAAGACGCTGCAAGAGTGTGCTATATCCTCCGTAAGCGCCGCACAGCGTCGCTAACGCGCAGCTACAGCCGTTCGGCGGGTCTGCGCCCCTTGCCCGTCTCACTGCGTTCGTTGAAGAGGATAACAACATCTGTATCGCTGAATGTCTGTGAGGCTTAATCAGGACGAGGGGGGTTATGGGGCATTAAACGCATTGTAGCCGCTAACGCGGGTCTCGACGGCCCTAACCTCATTGCGTTCTCTTTGGCAGGGTTTGCCGTCTGATGCCCTACGGGCAAGTGATTTTGCTTAAATTTCGTGATAATCTTGTATTTAATCAGTTGAAAGAACACGCCTTTTTGATGTGAGCGCTTATGGAACGAAAAACACTGTCGTTAAAACGCCCCTCGACCGCTGAGCAACCGGATAGCCCATCAACCCCGGTGGTGACAGCTCGGCGCAAGCAAGTGGTGATTAATACGACACGACGCCCCACGAAACCGGCTAACGTGTCCCCGACTAAAAACGTCGTCCTTAAAAAAGCGATGCCCCCCGTTAAGCCGGCGGAGGTCATCAACGAAAAAAAAGTGGTTCCGCCGACACCGCCGAAAAAACACCTGCCTTTAGACGTCGCGATAGCAGAGATTTCCACCTATTGGCCTGATTTATTTCCAGCTGGGCAATGTCGTCCGATGGCCATTGGTACACAGGAAATGCTGCTTGCGGACAAAGCAGCCAAAAATCTCGGTATTTCGGTTAAAAAACTGAAACGTTGTTTATCGGCCATCAGTCATTCACTGAAATATCGTACTACTCTCATGCCCGGTGCCGTCCGTTACGATAAAGACGGTCAACCTGCGGGCAATGTTACAGATAGCGATGTCGCGGATACGTTAAGCCGTATTCAGCGTATCGCTAAGCAACAACTCAAGGC